>NZ_JBBOPJ010000002.1:0-10002 GCF_038003565.1 Viridibacillus sp. FSL H8-0110
TTGCTATGCTTGAGATTGTCTTTGAGAGTGTTTGACAATAAAAATGTAAGGTTACAACTGGTTTGAAAAGGAGTGATCGGACTATGAATGCTAGTGATGTAGCAAGTATATTGAACGTATCAGCACCTTCTTTACGAGCTTATTCGCAATTATTGGAGCAAAACGGTTATAAAATACATAAAAATGCAAATAAACAGCGTCAATATAACGAACACGATATTGATATACTCAGCGCTATGCTAGCGCTTAAAAATCGCGGTGAATTATCGCTTAAAGAAGCTGCAATAAAGGTTTCAAGCGCTGACTTTTCGCCTTCAAGCGTTGTTCAATCAATCGCCGAGCGCAAGCGCGATGAACAAAGCGCGATGACCGTTGAGCCCTTTGATAATGAGCTTTATCGCATATTAGAGCTTATGAGCGATGAGATGGTAGCGATGCGTGCTGAAAATAAGGCGCTAAATGAGCGATTAGTAGGGTTAGAAAGTAAGCAGGATGCTACTTTAAAAGCGATTGAATCGGATAACGAAGGTAATGAACAAATGAACGAACTTATGAATGAAATTAAGAAGCTCAATGCAAAAATAGAATCTTTAGAAGAACAAAGTCAACAAAAGAAACCTTCTTTGCTAGCAAGATTGTTTAAAAAATAATCGGTGTATAAAATCGATTGTTACATTGAATTGGCAAAGGGTGAATTATACTAGGGGGATGGCTATGATTGAAAATAATACAATAACAGGATTTCATATTAAAAGTTCTATGGAAGAGACAATTATGCAATTAAATACTACCCAATTATATAATTGGCATATCCCTAAAATGTTACGTAATGAGAGTATTCAACAGGGGGATATCGTTTTAGTTCATTCTAAAAACAATGTAGCACGAGTATTAGTTATGAATGTTTCTCGAGAAGAATTAGAAGAGACTGGAAAACGTTATAAACGTGTAGTTAAGATTTTGGAAAGAGCACCAAAGAAAGTTGAACAATGTTAAGAGAATTTAACTGAAGTGAAAAAAAGAAGCATTAAACCTTTGTTTAATACTCCTTTTTAATCGTATGAATCAGCTCATGACAGGTGAGCAAAAAACAATGATGCAAAGTATTGTAGATAACCGTAGCGTAAATGGGAAAGCCGACTATGACATTTTAAGTGGATTGGATAAGTCGTATCGTAGTATAACGAAACAAAAGAGATAATGGATCAGGTCCATATTTCAAATATTAAAAAGCTTAATTTCTCAGCATTTAAATTGAGGAATTAGGCTTTTTGTTGTTCCGTTCACCATAATCAATTGCTAAATTGAAGACAATCCTTCATCACCAGGAACCAAAAAAGCCAAGAAGCATAAATAAATAGATAAAAGCCTATTTTTATGGGAGTGGATGGAATGGATACTCCATTGATTTTCTACAATGAATTAAAGCGGATTCAATTCCAGCAACAAAATAGTTATAAGACTCAAACTGACCAGGAATTATATCAACATCAAAATAATGATAATGATAATGAAAATGAATCAGTACATACCAAATCCCTTAAAGAATCAATTGAATTTGATGATTCAGAGAAAGATTCTTTATGTGAAAAAAAAGATGATTGTGAGAAATCATTAAATAACATAAAAATCCCTTCAAAACGCATATTACCAAAAATCAAATGCCGTCATTTTAAAAAGAATACAAATAATTTTAAATTTCAACAAAGAAAGTTAGAGACATTGCAGGCTAATTCAATAAGTGATAACAGAACTATTAAAACAGAATCTGTGGCAGATATCGAAGAACAGGAAATAAAAAAAAAGAGAATAGAAGATAAAGAAGAACATAATGTAACTCCACCTTCTAATTTTGGGAATATCTATTCAAAAGAGAATATAATTCCATTTACTATATTTTTTGACATTAACGATTTTCTCCGTAGACCCATTGGAGGTGATATCATTCAGCAATCTGCACTATTCCTCGAAGGTGATGATCAGACACAACAATCAGAAAGTCATTCACAGTTTATTCATACAGAATTATCTTACCCTGAGCCAGTGAAATATAGGTTAGTTCGTTCAAAAATTAATGAAATTATTAGTTTTACTACTGAAAATGAAATGCATCATGCAGAGAAACGGATATATGAAACGGTTGCTAATTCAATCCATATGCCTTCACAAAAAAAGAAGGGGAAACCAGAATGTACACATATAGAGGTAAGAGTCCCTGTAGTAGTAGGAGAGTATGAAATTGAAATAAATATGAGCAATCAAGTTTTCTTTGAACAGGAAGTTCTTGGTTTTAAAGAAATCTCCAGAAATGTTGAATTAATAAATTTTAAATTTACTCCTGTTCAATATGGCAAATCATTAGGTAATGGGACATGTACGATATGTAAAGGGAAAGTAGCGTTGGAAGGGGAAATTCTTCAAAGATTTAAGTATTCAGCTAATACAAATCACAATAAAAATGCAGCACAAAAGCAAAAGAAAAATCGACTTCACCAAAGAATGGTACTTAATTTAATCGTTCATCTTTCACAAATACAGAAAATTAAGGCTACCTTATATGATGAAGAATAGTAGTTAAATGCATCGATTTTTATAACACGAGATGGGATTATTATTGATACAAATGTTTAAATGAATAAACTATGATATATCTCATCTTTGTAGGTTGATATAAATAATAATAATTAGTTTCTCTATTTATGTTTAGTAAATAACCCCAGCTAAAAATGAACATAATGACTATTCTACTAGCCTATTTAAAAATATTTAGTCCACATATTTTATTATAAGAGTTTGAAAAAGCTCAAAAAATAGCAAAAGAGGTGAGTAAATGAAAAAATGTAATTGCAACCAGCAACAAGAATCATGCGCAGTACCGTCAACGCAACAAATTCCGGTGTCTGATGATGCAGTATTAAATGATACGACAGTAAGTACGCCAATTTTGAAAGTCCCGGTTGTACTTGTAGAAAGATCACTTCAAGTTGTTGTAGAGACAGATATTTCACTTGATCCACCAGCAACAGAGATTAAACGTGTAACAAAGAATGTCTTTTTAAATCAAGTGAAGCTCATTCCTGTAAAATTTGATCAAATTGGAAGCACAGACTACTTTGAAGTAACGAAAGCAAAATTATTTATATCAGGGTTTATTCGGAAAAATATTGAGTATTCTTCAGATGATTGTCAAGGTGTATTACAAGATCGAATTGTTGAAGTACCGTTTTCTGGATTCGCTGAGATTACAGCAAATGAATTCTTAAGCAAACCTATTATTGGTATTTCTGATAGTAACAAAGCATATTTCTTAAACGACACTAATGGTGAAGTACCTCGATTGGATAAATATTTCTTCCAAAATTCTGTGAAATACAACGAACAACCATATGGGGAATTAATAGGTGCTAATTTCTTTGAACTTGATTTCTCTCCAGTTACTGTTGAACCACAAGGTGAGTTTGGAACAATACGTGAAAAAATCGTTATGGATGTTTTTGTTAAAGTGTTACAAGTTCAACAACATCGTGTAGGTACATTGAGAATTATACCAAATTTGGATACTGGTCTTGAATGTTAAATTGAACACACAATTTAATATAAACAAAACTATGTGATTATCTCCTCAATCATAAGAAGTTGAGGAAATTTTTTATGTAATAAAAAACGTATGAAAATGTATATTTTCATACGTTTTTTGTGCGGTTTTACGGGGTTCTTCCTTTCGTGATACACTAACATACATCAAATGTACGATATTGGATGAAATGAGGGGTTGAGATGGCCAAAGAAAAGAACGTGCAGCCATTGCGCACGAAGGCAGAAATTGTGGATTTCCGGTGGGCACTGTCTAAGTATGCGCGCGCTCGAGATCTGTTTTTATTTAACCTTGGTATTAACCTTGGGCTGAGAGTGAGTGATCTGGTCCCATTGAAAGTGGAAGATGTCCGAGGGAAAACGCATTTGGTGATTACCGAGCAAAAGACGAAGAAAACGAAACGCTTTTTGATTCCACGGGCCACAAGAGAGTTGATCGAGTCGTATACACGCTATTTGAGCCCATCTGCGTGGTTGTTTCCCAGTCAGAAAGGAAACGGCCATATTTCCACCACACAAGCGTACAGGGTCCTGCAAAAGGCGGCAGAAGCGCTTGGACGAGAGGATATCGGCACACATACCATGCGCAAAACGTTTGGGTATCATCATTACAAGCAACATAAGGATGTCGCAGTGTTACAGCAGTTATTTAATCATTCCGCACCTTCGATCACGATGCAGTACATAGGGGTCACAGAAGATGAAGTGGACGCGACAATGGAGGACTTTTCTTTGTGAGAGGATTTTCTATGAGAAGATTTGGTTAAATTTAATGTGACTACCGAATAAGGAGTCTCATTGAGACTCTTTTTTTATTTAAAAAGATGATAAGAGAAATATAATAAAGAGGAAAGAAAATCTATATTAATCAGCTATCTTGAATATTTTTCCTAGTAGAAATAAGAATAAAACAATAAATAAATAAGATGAAAATTAAAACCAAGAATATTATAATGCCAATATTAAAATAAGCATATAATGCAAATATCATTGAAAGATTGACTAATGCAACGATCAAAAAAATATTAACTACAAAGTATTGTTTATATGTAAGACTAATAATAATTGATAGAAAAAATAAAATACTAGCAATAAAGAATATAGGCTCTAATTCAAAATGTTTTAAATAAAACACTATATAGATATAGAGAAACAAAACAAAAAATATTTTCATAAATCTTATCATCTAGTCACCTCCTTTATTATACTAAACAAAAAATATAACATATTAATTATATTAAATGTAAAAAATAGGATTTATAAGTTAATTATGCTGCGTTACATTCTTCTAGTGGAGCCTTTACAATAACAATGAACAAAAGTAACGAAAAAAACATCAGAAGCTAAAAAGAATAAAATTTTAATAGTTGTATTCCTTTTCTTAGCTCTGTTTCTACCGAGTATTCTGCAAGATTATTTTATATTATGATTAATCTTTTTATATTGTTGATTAGTGCAGAAAAACTAGTATATTGAGCAGAGCAACATTTAAACCATTAGCTGTTACATACGCAATTAGCGGATATGAACTAGATGATTATTCCGTATGTAAGAGAAGCCAAATGCCGACCGCGTAATCAATGTTTATGGAGAAGTCAGGAGATTGGCGTAAAATCATTCGTTACGTCCCACTGTAGGACAATGTAACGGGCTAGTATGTCTTAAATAGACATGGCCAAAAATTTAAAAGGATACGTGCGTAGTTTTTTAGCTATTGTACATTTGAAAAGTCGATTAATTCCCACAAGGGAGTAGTCGTTTTTTTTATGTTTAAAACTAAACTGAAAGGAGTAGGATTTCAAAAAAGAACGTTCTTGGTTGATTGATGGAAGGAATTTTTAATGCTATTATAAAGGCATATTAATTCATTTGATTTTTGGTCGCACCCATGCGGGGGCAGACGATAGAAATTAACACTCTAAGCCTTTGGGCTTCTCAATTGATTCTAACAAGAGTAATTTTGGGTAGGGCAAAGTATGCCTATTTAACAACCAACACACGTTGAGTGGATAGAAATGTATCGTAGGGAGAGTACACCCCTAATTAGCAATTGGCTGATACAAAAAAACAAAATAAGAGGACAGATCAGGTAGGTCACTAACCAAGTAAGGGATGGTTAAGAGGGCGTGCTTTTTTTTGCGTCTCAAAAAACGGATGGAGGAAAAGTGAAAATGAGAGATAAGGAGAATTAGCAATCGCTGAGCGATTGCGTGCAGCTGAAAGCTGCACATTGAATTTGCTACGCAAATTCGTTTGCGCATCCCAGCGCAAAATGGGCGGAGATTGATTGATGGCACACTCCGATAACAAAGTGCGGAAGGTTGAATTGGATTTACCAGGCACATTGATAATTATATATTTCGTTCGAAGAATGAATCCGACACCTTATTGCATGAACGAGCTTGCTCGTTGGTGCAATAAGGTGGATGCGTAGCGCAGCGGAGCACGAAATTTTGGGAAAATGGGGTGTTGAAATGGCAAGAAGAGGACGTACATCGATCGTAAGAGAGGTCAAAGAAAGCATTGAGGTGATTGATAAAATCGGTACTTCAAAGCGAACAGCAAGAGAGGATGGAAACAGTGGTATTCATTCGAAAAAACAAAAGGAAAATACTATGAGTGATTGCCAAAACTTCGTGAAATGGGCGAGATCCGAGCATGGAGTAAAATCGATTGCTGATTTGAATGAGGATCATTACAAAGGATATATAGCGCATTTGAGTGAGAAAGGAATTTCTGAAGGACATAAAATTAATGTTGAAACGTCCCTTCGTCTTTTAGAGAAAGGATTTTTAAAGCGTTCTGAACGCTTTGAGAGCGTTTCTAATCATTTTGAAGGTTTTTGTCCAGCGAAAAGATTAGAGACGCGGACACGTGGGCTGGATGTGCGAAATCGGGCATATACGCGTGAAGAAATGCAGTTGATACGCGAAAATGTATCGCCAGAAGTGTCAAAGGCTGTTGATTTGATGAAAGAGCTGGGTTTACGAGTTAGAGAAGCTACCAATGCGAGAGTAGAACATTTTACATACGAGGAACAAACGGATAGTTGGAAATTTGAAATAAAAAAAGGCGATGGTGCAGGGATTACGAAGGGTGGACGACAAAGAGAAATCCATATCCCTCGTCATTTTGAAAAACGTCTAGAACAGTTACTTCAAGGAAAAGGTGACAAAGAACGAGTGGTCAATGTATCGTACTCAACGATTCGAGACGGTATTAATGTGGCTTGTAAGAAAACAGGGATTGATCAGGCTGGCCGAGGTGCACATGGATTTCGCCATGCATATGCAAGAAATCGTATGGATCAGCTCATGACAGCTGAGCAAAAAACAATGATGCAAAGGATTATAGATAACTGCAGCATAAATCGGAAAGCCGACTACGGCATTTTAAGTGAAACGGATAAAACGTTGTATAACGCAACAAAAGAGGCAATGGATCGGATTCATAAAGAATTAGGGCATGGAAAGAATCGATGGGAACTAGCAATGCGTTATATGGGAGATTGATTACTAAATATGAAAATTTGTACAAGTTTGATTTGACTACGAGATATATGAAGAATTGAGGTTTGTAAAGAAAAATACATATTACCGTAAATACATAAAACTGTATATACAGTTTTATGTATTTACGGTAATAATGTTTTTTAGAAACAATAACCCCTATAGAGTCTGGAGCGTCTGTGGTTAGTGTTTTTGAGCATCCTATGGGTGCTTTTATTTATGTTATCGGTTTTTCTAAGGTTCGTTTCTTTATACATACCTGTATTTACGGTTTTACAGTTTCTTGCTTGTGTTGTTTACTATTATTAAAGGATGGTGATTTGAATGTTAGCAAAAGTTATTACATTTTCTTTGCAGAAAGGTGGAGTTGGTAAAACAACAACTTGTGGTCTTACTGCATATTTGTTAGGTCAGAGGGGTTATAAAGTTTTGGCGATTGATATGGATAGTCAGGGAAATTTAACTCAATTGGTGAGTGGTTATGATGATTTAGAAGTGTTTTATCACGAGACAATCAAAGAGGCAATGGAGAATGGGTATATAGATCCATATATTAAAGTTGCTACTGATAATATTGATTATGTACCAGCTGACGATTATTTAGTATTGATTGCAGATTATAGAGGTCCAAAAAGTAAAATTCAATTGCTTAAAGAAGTTATTGAAAGTGTAAAAGACCAGTATGATTATATTTTAATTGATACACCACCTAATCTTAGTATTCAAACAGTTAATGCTTTGATGGCTAGTGATTATGTAGTGATGATGTTTGAAACGGCTAAATTTAGTTATAATGCTCTTCCTAGATTTATGGAAACAATTGAGGGTGCGAAAGAAAATGGCAATGATACATTACAAATAGCTGGGATTCTTGCTACATTATCTGATGCGAGACGAATTGATAATAAAGAGTTATTGCAATTGGTACGTGAAGAATATAAGGATTTGATATTTGATACAGTTATTTCAAGACGTGCAGCTATTGGGAGATTACCTGTATACGGTATTATTAATAATCCAGAAATTAGAGCTGCAACGGAACAACATAGAAATTTCATAGAGGAGTTGTTGAGTCGTGTCAATTAAAGATAAATATAATAAAAATCCCAAAGAAGCACCTAAATCAAAAGGTAATAGGGACGTTGTAAGTAAGTTATTACAACAAGATAATGAAAAAATACAGGAAATTGCAAATACAGATATACAGGTTTCTGTAAATGCAGTTGAACGTAAAATTAAGAAGGCGACATTTGAATTGGATGCTGATCTGCACAAACGTTTACGCGCAGCAGCAGCATTGGAGGAATGTACAATGTTAGATATTGTAGATGTTGCATTGAAAGAATATCTTGATAAGTTAAATCGTTAAGCAAGTAATTTTATATTTATAGTGAATTAAAGAATCAACTTTGCGAATGCAACAAAGGAGATAGTGGATCAGATCCATAAAGAATTAGGGCATGGAAAAATCGGTGGAAACTAGCAATGCGGTATATAAGTATTGACAAAGATAAGGATTTGAAAAAAATGAATTGTAAGTGGGGGGTGAATTGGGACATGTATATAGAGGTAAAATGTGCCGAGTAAGGATAATAATTGTTTCCAATTCGAAGTAGTAATGTTACTATTTATGTAACTTAATTGAACGAAATCAAAAAAGTCAGCATCAATAACAGGACTGCAATCCTGTTATTGACCGCCAGATCACATATAGGGTGTGATTGACGTTGCTAACTTCTTGAATCAATTCATATGTCATTATTTTATATGATGAATATCAATTTATCAAGGAAGTTTTCTTATATCAATTTAATTATTGTCATTAAGAAGAAGCATAGTCATTCACTACACAGTGTTTGATTATGCTTTTTTGTTTTCTTAAAAGGGAGAAGATAACAATGACAACTAACAGTACACTAACAGCAACTCAACAGAGAACACAATTTTACATGACCTACAGCGGAAATAAACCGAAACGATCTTTAAAAGAAAATCGTTTAAAACAACTAGAAGAAGATTTGCTGCAACAAAATATATTTATGGATGAACTATTTCCACAAAAACAATTCTTAGTATTAGAACAGATCGCATTCTGGTTGTCTGCTAATGGCTTATGTAAAGTTGGAACTGATACGCTTGAAGAAAAGCTTGGAGTATCAGTTAGAACGGTTAGAAATGCTATTAAAGCTATTAAAACAACGAATCAATTTGTAGTTGGCCGTTTGAGATCGGCTAAATCAAATTGTGGTAAATACGTCATTGTAGATAAGAAACATGAGAATTTCAAATCGATTATGAGGGAAGTTTTCTTGTTGTCAGAAGCATCTATTGCACAATTAAACGCACAGCAAGATGCACAACAGAAAATGTTTAAAGACATTGATATGTCTACGTTTGAACAAGAAAATAAGAGTCCTAACCTTTATTTATCTTTAAATAATTCAAAACAAGCTAATAATAAATATATTCATAGTTTTAATTTGTTAGAAACACTTAAAGAAGAAGTGGAATCTCAACAACCGATAACCTCCGAAGAACAACGTACATTGCTTTTAACGTACACAGACAACGAGTATCAGCATTTGTTTTTCGATTTCATACAATCTATGCCCTATCCTTCTATCGTTCGTGAAAACGCCTATAAACTGGCTTTAAGAGTAGGTTCAGATACAGATGTAAAACGATTCATTGCAGCTAAAGAAGTAATTCATCATATTTCAATGGATATGGAGTATAACCATTTTGATAATGTAGTAGCTGTTTTTACAACTGCATTATTAAATAGATTAGAATATCCTTCAATTCAACCAGTTAAACTAGCAAATCAGCACGTTAGAAAAACAAAAAAAGGTGTATTTTATAATTGGCTAGAAGAATAAATAATAGTGACTAGCTTATT